>NZ_JAJVCR010000030.1:0-1193 GCF_021395195.1 Polynucleobacter sp. IMCC 29146
GGTAATCCCCCCTTATTTAACCGAACCCAGAAGTAGGATTCATTAAGCAACCATGGCCAGTCGCTGTTTCGGGGTAATGCCGCCCAATGCCATGTTTGGACGTTGATAATTGTATTTATACATCCATTGCGTTGCAAAGTCTTGAACTTCGATAATGCTTTGCCAGTAATGCTGGGATAACCACTCATACCTGACGGTACGATTAAAGCGTTCGACATACGCATTTTGTTGTGGTTTGCCTGGTTGGATATGCTGTATGTGGATTTGATGCTTTGCTGCCCACTCCATCAGTCTGCCGCTCACCAGTTCCGGCCCATTGTCCGCCCGAATAATGCCGGGCTTACCGCGCCAAGCAATGATTTGATCTAAAGCGCGGATTACGCGCTCGGATGGCAATGAGAAGTCCACTTCAATGCCTAAGGCTTCGCGGTTAAAGTCATCGATCACGTTAAAGAGGCGGATGGATCTGCCATCTTGTAACTGGTCGTGCATGAAGTCAATCGACCATACTTGGTTAATGCCAAGCGGTACGACCAGGGCATCGGGTTTATCGCGCACCAAACGCTTACGCGGCTTGATGCGTAGGTTGAGCTCTAGCTCGCGGTAAATGCGGTAGATGCGTTTGTGGTTCCATTTGAAGTCCTTGACGTTGCGTAGGTATAAATAGCACAGCCCAAAGCCCCAGCTGCGGTTGTTATCCGTTAGCCGAACGAGCCAGTTGGCAATCTGCTCGTTCTCGGCATTACTCTTAGCTTCATAGCGGTAGCAGGTCTCGCTCACGCTAAAGATGGCGCAGGCCAATCGGATGGGGATACTTTTGTCTCTAACAGCCTTTTGGGCCATCTCACGTCTGCGAGATGGCCTCACCACTTTTTTGTGATGGCCTCGTTTAGTATCTCTGCTTTGAGCTTTTCTTCGATGTACATCTTCTTCAGGCGAGCATTTTCCGCTTCCAGCTCCTTCATGCGGGCCATCATTGAGGTATCCATACCGCCGTATTTGGCGCGCCACTTGTAGAAAGTAGCAATGCTGATACCCAGCTCACGACAGACTTCTGGGACAGCTAAGCCAGCATCGGCCCGTTTTAGGGCATCCATGATCTGACTGTCGGTAAATTTAGAACGTTTCATGCAGAACTCCTCTAATAGAGAAAATTCTACCTCTGAGTTCAGTTAACCTGCGGGGGGATTACC
>NZ_JAJVCR010000031.1:0-807 GCF_021395195.1 Polynucleobacter sp. IMCC 29146
GAGGGTGTCCCATATTTTGTGTAAACGGGGTTCGTTTACTACAGAGGGATTCTCTCCTCATACTTAATACTAAACTGATTTAATGCACCCTTCCAATCTCTGATGGGCATACTCCACTTTTGGCTGATATTGCGTAGGGCCAGATAAAACAATTTCATTAAAGCTTCATCACTGGGGAATGATCCCCGGTTCTTGGTAATTTTCCGTAAACTCATATTGACTGACTCAATGGCGTTGGTGGTGTAAATCACTTTACGGATCTCGGGCGAGTAGTCAAAGAAGGGGGTGAGGCGCTGCCAGTTTCTTCTCCAGCTTTGACCAATGGAAGGATAGTCTTTGTCCCATTTGAGTTCAAACTCCCTTAACTGCTGCTCTGCTTGCTCTACTGTGCCGCTGGCATAAATGGCCTTGAGGTCAGTAGCGACATCTTTACGGAACTTCCAAGAGACATAGTTCAGGCTATAGCGCACCATATGCACAATACACAGTTGTACGGTGGTGTATGGATAGATAGCCTCAATTGCCTCTGGAAACCCTTTTAAGCCATCAACGCAGGCGATGAAGATATCTTGTACGCCCCGGTTCTTGAGTTCGGTAACCACTTGTAGCCAGAACTTCGCCCCTTCGGTTTGTGCAATCCATAAACCCAGTACGTCTTTTTGGCCGGTCATCGTAATGCCAATCGCTAGGTAGACCGCTTTGGCTTTAACCACACCCGAGTCTCTGACTTTGACATGGATACAGTCTAGGTAAATGATGGGGTAAAGCGTATCTAAAGGTCTAGCTTGCCACGCTTTAACTTCTTCG
>NZ_JAJVCR010000032.1:0-765 GCF_021395195.1 Polynucleobacter sp. IMCC 29146
TTCCCGTTGTCAAAAGTCAGGGTTTTAACGAGTGGGGTCATGGGGTTTAATTTAGTAATGATGGCCTGGCTCACCAGATCCGAGGTTTTGTTGCTCACTTTAGCGATCAACGCATAGCCGCTCTTGCGCTCAACCAAGGTCACAACGGCTTGTTTGTGGGCTGCGCCAATTACGGTATCGCCTTCCCAGTGGCCTATTTGGGATCTGGCTTCAATGTGCTGAGGTCGCTCGCTAATGGGCCTTCTACCCACAATCTGGCCTCTGCGGTCCCGGCCACTGGCATAGCGCTTCTTGCGTTTCTTTTGGCAGCGTAGCTGCTGATACAGGCTACCACCTGTGGCTTTATCGGCATAGACATGGCGGTAGATGGTCTCGTGGCTAATCCCGACCTGAGAAGCAATTTGCACTGGGCTCCACTGCTCTAGCAGGCAATCAACTGTCTTACCCCAATCGGTAGCAGTAATCTGGGTAGCATTGCGAGACCCTAAAGAGCGCTCCTGGGATAGTAGACAGGCTTGCCTGGGGCGGTAACCCCGATTACCCGTGTTACGAGCAAGCTCCCTACTAATGGTCGACTTGTGCCGCTCCATGAGCTTTGCTATTTGGGTTTGGGTTTTTCCGTCTTTCATGAGGATATAAATCTGATATCGTTCTTCTTGGCTAAGGTGTTGATAGGTCATGGCTACTTTGACTTGCTGGTCTAGAAGCTATGGATACTAAGATATCCTTAGCCACTAGGCTTAGTTGTTCAAAGTTGCACTTCGT